>NZ_LR217706.1:0-26285 GCF_900698885.1 Candidatus Erwinia haradaeae | reverse complement strand
AATTTAATGAATAGATAAATTTAAAAAACACGATTACTAGTTATCAATTCAAAGAATTTACCCCCCCCTTTTTATGATATCTGTCCATAGACAATAGGATGCTTACGTATGATTTTTATAAATCAAAATAGAGTTTTATTTTGAGGATAAAGTTATACACAATTTTCTTTCTCGTATTAATTTCTTTTTCTGTATTTTTTTTTTTATGTATATATTGCATCTATTTCTTAGAATGCATTTAACTAAAAAACCCATTTGCATTAATATGTGGATAAGTCAAAATTCTTCTATAAGAAAATGGATTTTTAACCATTTAGTTAATATAAAAAAAAAAAAAATTAAAAAAAATTTAGGAACTTAACAATGATATCATTAAGGGCGAGAAAAGGCCTACGCATTTAGCGTATAAATTTTTTGTATCTATGGATTATCCAGTTCTCGGGGTGCTACTTGCAAGCTTGCACATTGCATGATAGCGCTGTGTAATCATCCGGTTTAACTCGATGTACCCCATTGCACCAAGCTCTTCTACTCGGTAAATTTTCACTAGATCTTGGAGAATACTCCCCCTAGCTTGCCTCTCATCCATGGCTTCAAGTTTTCTAGCACGGCGATATTGTTTACTCCGTGCTAGTTTTTGAGTTCGAAATGTGAAAGCTCTTCGAATGTGCTCTGCCTTAGCCCGGCGACGCGCTTCAGTCAGAGTAATTGGCCCTTCTCCTGCTTGCCGTAACTTTTGATTCTCCCAGGACAATTGTTGTTTTTGTGCAGATAGGTATTTACCATATTCATAGTTAATTAAAACAAAAAATAATTTAGTAACCCATATCATATTTGGAATATAAGAGCCAGTCGTCTTGTCCCATATCCGATCACAAAAAATAGCTCCAATAGCCTCAAGATGCTCATTTATAGCACGACTTGTTCGGCTGTAGCAGGGTTTACCGGCCGTATTATAGGTCGTTAAACCACATGCATCAGAGATTTGCGCTAAAGACATATGAACCTTACCAGTCACAATATTTACATGCGCCGCTAAACATTCAATAATAGCATCAATTGCACGGGAACGATGCGAATTCATCGCCCGCTGATTGTTCAGTACTGAGTGAGTGATAGGATGATAACGAGGTGCTACCCGCCAAATTGGGTGTTTTGAAGGGGCATTCGTACGAGCTGCCTGACGTATAGCGCAAATTATGCGAGGAGGCTTTACGTTTTCTTTTGGTGGACGATAGCATGGATATGGATTATTTACATAACAATGCGCTTTAGACGTCCGAAGTTTAGCCTGAGAGGCAGTAAAAAAGCTTAGATTATCCACCACTCCCTGCACTTATGGCAGAACTAATGGTGGAAGTGTGATTAGACACTTGATTGCTAGCGTTCATTTGGCCAGTATCCTTCTTGAATACGTTCTTGAACGACTTGCAAAGCCCTGATAGTGAAGTCTGCCGAGATCACCCTATTCAGGTTCTTTGCATTTGGGAGAATGAGGGTTTTATTTCTCTTTCTCCCGGCACCTGCTCACTATAGGGGAGCGTCCTGTACAGCAGAATTTATCCGTATGGTCTTCATAAACTAGTTGAAACTCTGTCATATCGTTAATGACAAACTTTCTATTTTGGCAGAATCTAATTTAAAAGCGGATCAGCGAGCTGTTCTATCGCTGTGGCTGCATTAAGCATTGGTTAAATATCATAAAGTAACTATTATATAGTCACCAAAATTTTTATTTATTCAGCTAATCCAGTGTATTTCTGGTAAAGATTTTAATTTTTATGGTGATAACATGATTTTTTCTCATCTTGATGGATTTTTTTCTCCAGAATAACTTCCTGAATAACCACTAAATTTTATTAGAAATATATGTTAGCGTAATTTTATGCCAATTATATATGTTTTGGCTACAAAATAATAAACTATGTAATTTTTTCTCGTTTTAATGCATTAAGCTATAATTTTCTTTTCTGTCTTTTGACTAAAAAAATATGACAGTTTATCTTCCTGATGCAGAAAGTTGAATAACCTATTTAAAACTAACCTATTTAAACCTATTTCTATAACTATAACTTAAATCAACAGATAAATCATATTTTTATATTAAAATAATTGTCTCTAAATTATCTACTGAACAAAATAGAATTTTACTCTGTCATATTTTATATTAGCGCTTTAGCAGTTAGCCCGCAAGAGATATGTTAACACCTAAGTTAATATTATTCAGATAAGTAACAGAACTTAAGAAACAGAAAGTAGAATCTAAAATCTCTTACTATTAATGGTTATTTAATTTGAAATAATATTCAAAAAATTTTTTCATTTAAACATAAAACATCAAATATATAATTTATTCAATTACTTTTATTAAGATAAAGAATTAATTTTGTTTGTTATCCTGTATCCACTATGTCTATGTATGAAATATTTTTCTTTTCTTGTAAAATACTTTTTCTAAATACCATCAAATTAAATTAGTCACATGCAACAACGATGCAAACTGATTTAATCATAATCTGATCATTGTTTATTTATAGCAAAATAATATTTTTTTATCAATCTGGCAATAAAAATATGTTATTATCAGTTAAACTTATATCTAGATAAATTAATTAAGCGACTGTTTTAAAAATTTAAAAAAACGAAAGAAAGCTATAGATTCACCTTCAGTAGTATAAACCGATAAATACTTGACGCCCAATAAAATAAAATTTATTTTTATCTATTAGCCTTAATTAACAATTATTTTTTAGTTACACTCTACCTAATCTAAATCGGTGATCTATGTTTGATTAATAGATTTTTATCTTATATAGATCGAGACATATGTCATCTGATAAAGAAAGATTTTATATCTTTCTACATAGTGTATTCTTAAGATCTTCAGATTAATTAAGCTCGCCTTTTAACAAAAAAACGTCACACTGAGATTATATACAGATATACAGCGAAAAAAATAAAAACATGTAGCTCACATCTGGATATAAATTAATATTTATACTATACTATAAACATTTATTCTTCAGATATTTGTAACCTACAAAGCGTTTTTGACGATGTCAAAACACCCCATCAAAAAACAGCATATTCACAGAAAGACTCTAGATTATTAAATAAGTACATTATATTATAGGTATAATTTATCTTTATGAAAATAAAATAATAATATTGAGAATAATTTCTCTTAAATGCTGAGAACGGAATACTGAGTACAATGTACAATGTACAATGTACAATAACAGTGGTGTTGTTAAAAACGCTTTATTAGCCTATATACATTAAACTCATCAAATCTAAAAATATTTGTATTATTACTTGATACATAATTCATCATCTCTACTTGATCATAAAATGATTTAAGAAAACTCCTAATGATAGTTAGACCTCTCAAGAAACATGTTTCCAAATAAAAAAAATTTAAAAATAATTTATAGTATAACATATAATTAAAAAAATTTTTCGTCAAAATAAACTTTACTGTTTTATAACATCATTGCACTATACCAAATACAATTGCATTATATCAAATTAATTTCAGCGTAATTTGCAGATATGAATACAAATATCAATAAGCAAAGTCGTTACTTATTTTGTGTAAAATTTTTATATCACTAGGTGTACAGAATCGAAAGTATTGACGTTTAATATTAAATTTTTGACATACAGCTAACCTTTTCATGATCAGTCACCACTATTATCCATTTAAAGAGACTTCAAAGAAGATAGAAACAACTAACATAATATTTATGTCATAAAAATAATTTAAAAATGGAGAGTAAGCTCACGTTATCAACGAATCTAATTATATCTAATGTAAGATAGTTTTACTCTAAAAATAAAAGCACTTCCTATAATTTTTTTGAGGAACTGATGATGCTATCATCACAAAATTTCACCTCACGCCGTGAAAACCGTAAGAAAGCGAAAACTTTCATAGAGTCTATAACAAGTAGCACTTTTCCTAATTCTACGAGAGTTTATCTACAAAGTGCTTGCTCAAGCAATGTTCGAGTACCTATCCGTGAAATACACCTGAGTCCTAGTCCGATCCGCGGAAAAGATAAGAATATCACCTACGAGGAGAATGAACCGGTTCAAGTATATGATACTTCTGGACCTTATGGAGATCCAGAAATAACCATAGATCTAAGTTCCGGTATTCATCGACTGCGCTCGAATTGGATTGATAATCGTCAAGATAGTGAATATATCAATGAATTAACTTCGAGTGAAAAAAAAGCGCAATATGAGATGTTAGAAATGAAAAATATGCGCTTTACAACGCTGCATCATCCTCGTCGTGCAAAAAAATATCGTCGCGTTACTCAGTTGCATTATGCTCGTGCGGGAATAATTACTCCTGAAATGGAATTTATTGCATTACGTGAGAACATGGCGAATAGCCAAATTAATGGTGATCCTCTAAAATTAAAATATCCTGAAACATTTTCTAGCTCAGCAACACCAAAAAATATTACTGCAGAATTTATTCGACAAGAAGTATCGGCTGGACGCGCTATTATCCCTGCAAATATTAATCACCCTGAGTTGGAACCGATGATTATCGGTCGTAACTTTTTAGTAAAAATCAATGCTAATATTGGTAATTCTGCGTTAACTTCTTCAATTGAGGAGGAAGTAGAAAAATTAGTTTGGGCTACCCGCTGGGGAGCAGATACTGTTATGGATTTATCTACAGGTCGTTATATTCATCAAACTCGTGAATGGATTCTAAGAAATAGTCCGGTTCCTATTGGCACTGTACCTATTTATCAGGCGTTAGAAAAAGTAAACGGCGTAGCAGAAAACTTAAGCTGGGAGATATTTCGTAATACATTGCTAGAGCAAGCACAACAAGGAGTAGATTACTTTACTATTCACGCCGGTGTACTATTGCGATACATCCCCATGACCTCTCAGCGCTTAACTGGTATTGTTTCGCGAGGTGGGTCAATTATGGCTAAATGGTGCCTTTCACATAATCAAGAGAATTTTCTTTATAAACACTTTCGAGATATTTGCGAATTATGTGCATCTTATGATGTATCACTTTCTTTAGGGGATGGTTTGCGCCCTGGTTCAGTGCATGATGCTAATGATAAAGCGCAGTTCGCTGAGCTTTATACCTTGGGAGAGTTAACTAAAATTGCCTGGGAATATGATGTGCAGGTTATGATTGAGGGTCCAGGTCATGTTCCAATGAACATGATTCAAAAAAATATAACCGAACAGATCGATCATTGCCATGACGCACCATTTTATACCTTAGGTCCTTTAACTACTGATATCGCTCCTGGTTATGATCACTTTACTTCTGGTATTGGTGCTGCGCTAATTGGCTGGTTTGGTTGCGCCATGTTATGTTATGTAACTCCAAAAGAGCATCTTGGTTTGCCAAATAAAGAAGATGTTAAACAAGGACTTATTACCTATAAGATTGCTGCTCACGCGGCTGATCTCGCTAAAGGGCATCCTGGCGCACAAATTCGTGATAATGCTATGTCAAAAGCACGCTTTGAGTTTCGCTGGGAAGATCAATTTAATTTAGCGCTAGATCCTATTACTGCACGCACTTATCATGATGAAACACTTCCAAAGGAATCTGGTAAAAGCGCGCACTTCTGTTCTATGTGCGGTCCAAAGTTTTGTTCTATGAGTATCTCCCAAGAGATCCGTGACTACATAAATAGTAATCCTAAATAATTAAATTTTTTAAGCTAGTTAATATAAAAGTGATGTTATTGTATTCAGAATAATAGAATTACATCACCCCTCAATGTTTGATATACATAAATCTATCTATTTTTATACGTTACGTAATGCACTAATACAAAGCCATGAAGGAGGTTCTTTATATTATTTCATGTTCTATATAAAAGAAGTGGCGTTATTAGTATGACAGAGGACATATTCATTTATTCAGTTCATGATATTCCACATTGTTATAACATGAACTGACATTATACAGTATTAACTCATGCCTTAATATATAATATACATAAGAGACCTCAGGAGTTTATTTTTTTAGACTTTATAGTTATATTGTCTGCTGCTACATACTCAATAACTAACCATTTTAGATACAGAGATCTCTGATATATTAATATAATATTTAAAAATAGGTTCACATTAAAATCCGAATGGTCACAGACAACATACTAAGATACATCTTGCTATCTAAAGCGATAATTATCTTATATATCGGCTTCTATAATGAAAAAATCATCTTAATACAAGCGTTGATCAAAAATCCTGACAGCTTTAATCATAGTTATATTTTTACATAACGAACAAGGTATCACTTGATCCTTAAAGTTTTGCAGCATTAATGAGGCACCTGTAATAATAGATTCTTGTTCTAACAAGTGAAATAGAATTTTATGACAGATAGAAAAAATAATGTAAAAAGATATCTAAAAGATTACACTTCATTAGCAATTTAAGAGGACTCATGCTTAACGATCAGGATTTTTTACGCTATAGCAGGCAATTATTATTAAGCGAGGTAAACACTGAAGGACAAGAAAGACTAAAGTCTGCCACGGTTTTAGTATGTGGCATTGGAGGGTTAGGTTCACCAGCTGCTCTGTATCTAGCGGCGGCTGGTGTAGGTACATTACTTTTAGCTGATTATGATTTGTTACAGATTTCTAATTTGCAGCGTCAAATTCTCTATAAAACAAGCGAAATCGGTCAGTTAAAAGCAAAGATAGCAACACAAAACCTAACCGCGCTTAACCCTAATATTCTTTATATATCATTACCACATAAGTTAGAGGGAACATGGCTAGATCAATCAGTTTCAGACGCAGATTTAGTTCTGGACTGTAGTGATAACATGATAACCCGTCATGCTATTAATGCTGCTTGTATCCAGTTTAATAAGCCACTAATTAGCGCTAGTGCAATAGGCTTTAATGGTCAAATATTAGTCATTTCTCCTCCTTGGAAAAACGGTTGTTATGCTTGTCTTTTTCCGTCTAAACAAGAAAAGCAATATAATTGTCGTAATTCCGGAGTACTAGGTCCATTAGTAGGGGTAATGGGCAGTTTACAAGCATTAGAGGCTATTAAACTTTTATGTGGCATATCAACATCATCCACCGGAAAACTATATCTCTTTGATGGAATATTACTGAAATGGCAAACCTTGCGTCTTAGTCGGAATACTCATTGCCCAATATGCTCAGTGAGTTAAAGCACAAACACTATACTAGTTTTTCCGATGTTCAAGGAGATCAATGTGATCAAGATTACCTTTAACAACCATTCTCTGGAACTTCAAAACTCGCTCTCTATCACAGAGTTTCTCTCTAACCAATTTTATAAGAGTAGCTCTGGAATGGCACTCGCACTGAATCAAACTGTGATTCCACAACAGAATTGGTCGGATTATCAAATAAAAGACGGTGATGATATTCTTTTGTTCCAAGCGATCGCTGGAGGTTAAGTCATGCTCACTATTGCTGGTATTTCATTTCGATCTCGATTATTCACCGGAACAGGTAAATTCAGTAGCACTGAATTAATGCTAGAGACTATTTCTGTATCAGGAAGCGAATTAGTTACTTTAGCTATGCGTCGAGTGGATATAAATGATAATAGCAATGATGCTTTGCTACAAGGGCTTTTAAAAGCTGGCGTCCGCTTACTACCAAATACCTCAGGTGTAAAAACCGCTGAAGAAGCCTTATTTGCAGCTAGAGTAGCAAGAGAGGCATTACAGACAAACTGGATTAAACTTGAAATTCATCCGGACATTCAGTATTTATTACCTGATCCAATAGAAACTCTAAAGGCGGCAGAGCAACTGGTAAAAGAGGGGTTCATAGTTTTACCTTATTGCAGTGCTGATCCCGTTTTATGTCGACATCTCACTGAAGTAGGTTGTTCAGCAGTAATGCCCCTAGGGTCACCGATAGGGTCCAATCAAGGTCTAAAGACCCGTGATTTCTTAAAAATTATTATTGAGCAAGCTCAAGTACCAGTTATAATTGATGCGGGCATTGGAAGCCCCAGTCAGGCATTAGAGGCTCTTGAATTAGGGGCAGATGCAGTTCTTGTAAATACTGCAATTGCTGTATCAAGAGATCCTGTTGCTATGGCTAATGCCTTTCGACTAGCGACAGAAGCTGGTGAGTTATCTAGAAAAGCAGGTTTAGCGTCACGTTATTTTCAGGCGAGACCTACAAGTCCACTAACTAGTTTTTTGACTTCTCTATCAACATCGGGAGGACGATGTAATGGAGACCTTTTCTAACAAGCTAAAAGAAATACAATGGGATGTCATCAGTTCACGCATACACAAGCAAACCATACAAGATGTAGAACGAGCGCTAATGCTGGAAAATCTTGGTTTACAGGAAATGATGGCTCTATTATCACCAATAGGTATTAATTATTTAGAATCTATCGCCCAACGAGCTTACACAGTTACTAGACAGCGTTTTGGAAATACTGTGACTTTTTATTTACCACTGTATTTATCTAATCTTTGCGCTAATGATTGTACTTATTGTGGGTTTTCAATGAAAAATCGCATACGGCGCAAAATTCTTAGTAAACAGGAAATCATTAAAGAATGCGAAGCTATTCATGCTAAAGGAATTAATCATCTTTTACTGGTTACAGGTGAACATCAAACTAAAGTAGGTATAGAGTACTTTCGGCGTTATGTACCGTTAATTAGGAATTATTGCAGCTCTCTGATAATGGAAGTTCAACCGATGCTGCAAGAAAATTACGAAGAGTTGATAGAGCTTGGTTTAGATGGCGTTTTAGTATATCAAGAAACATACCATACAGAAACTTATAGTCATCATCACCTCTATGGTAAGAAACAAGATTTTTTATGGAGACTAGAAACCCCAGATCGCCTAGCTCGTTCCGGGATAGATAAGATAGGTTTAGGAATACTAATAGGATTATCAGATGATTGGCGAACAGATTGTTATATACTAGCTAAACACTTACTCTATCTTCGTAAAACTTACTGGAAAAGTCGTTATTCTTTATCATTTCCTCGCTTACGACCCTTTACCGGTAGCGCCATAGACTCTTTATCTACAATAGGTGAAGCTGAGCTTCTTCAGGTTATGTGTGCATTTCGTCTTTTAGTACCAGAAGTTGAGATCTCCCTATCAACCAGAGAATCACCATATTTCCGTGATCATACAATTCCAATTGTGGTCAATAACATTAGCGCTGGATCTAAAACTCAACCAGGAGGTTATACTAATAATCCAATAGAATTAGAACAATTTCTTCCAAATGATAACCGTTCTCCGAAAGAGATAGCGCAAGTACTGCGATTATCTGGTTTGCAACCTGTATGGAAGGACTGGGACCCCTATCTTGGTCATTCAATGTCATATTTGTCGACAAAGAAAAACATATAACAACCAATAGTTAAAAAATAAAATAATAAAAGTCTCTTTTTTCTTTTAAATAATTGAATATTATAAATATATCTATAAGTAGGTGTAGATATATAAAAATATACTGACTAACATAATAAACTATATTTTACTTTTATTGAGCGTGTACATAATAAGTTATCAATTAATATTTCATTCTTGCAAAAACATTAGAAAGATAGATTCGCGTAAAAGTAGAAATTAATATTAATTAGATGTTATGATATTCTATAAATTTGATTAGTTTTTATATATCATGATCATGATGTGAAAGATAAAAATATAATATACTATAATTTTGTAAACTTATGATTTTTATTTTCTTATAGAGAAAATAACACACATGCAATTACTACATTAATTTTTAATTAAACACTTCAAAATAGATATACTATAAGTCCCTTGCAAATGTTATCTAATGTAGAATGGTGCTATTTTTGATATGATATCACAATCTACTAGTGATACTTAGTGCATTTAGTGATACTTAGTACATTCGCTCCATTCTAGAAGTTTAGTTGTACAACCTGATTTAATAAGCAGACAGTTGAGCTATAATTATTTTAAGCATTTAAAAAAGTATTTAAAAAAATAAATAATATAACAGCTTAACTTAAGATTGACGTAATTTTACCATATATTCAGTTATAGGAATTCCAGTAATCCTGATATTTATATATGGCATTTATTATCCGAAATCATAGTATCTATATGGCAATCACCGACATTAAAATCGTTATATATAATAAATAATTAATACTAGGCTATAATTAATATTACTACAATCTTCCATATATATTACATAGTCGTTACAAAAATTATACTGATAAAAATTTATAATGTAGCGACTCATTCATGTAAGAGCTCAGATAAGTCATGAGTAATGAAACATATAATGTTTTGAGTATTGCTGGCACCGATCCTAGCGGAGGGGCTGGTATTCAAGCAGATTTAAAAACTTTCTCAGCATTAGGTGTCTATGGTGCAACAGTGATTACTGCTGTTTTGGCACAAAATACTCAGGGCGTACAAGCAATTTATCCAGTGAGTGATCAATGTGTAGCAGCTCAATTAGACTCCGTTCTAAGTGATTTATGCATCCATAGCGTAAAAATTGGTATGCTTAATCAAGCTAAGATTATTCGCGTAATATCTGAAAAATTAATAGAATATCCAATCCCCTGGGTAGTTTTAGATACAGTTATGATAGCTAAAAGTGGTGATATATTGCTAGATAAAGATGCTATAATTTTACTACGAGAGACATTATTACCATTGGTATCAATAATCACCCCAAACTTGCTAGAGGCAGCAACACTTCTTGGCTGTAATATAGCTAAAAATGAAACTCAAATGCGTCAACAGGGCCGTAAATTACTCGAACTTGGTTGTAAAGCAATAGTGATCAAAGGCGGTCATCTTATGGGGTTATCAAGTCCTGACTGGCTGATAACTGAAAATCAAGAATGGTGTTTTAGGACTCTAAGAGTGAAAACTCTACATACTCATGGTACAGGATGTACCCTATCAGCTGCCTTAGCAGCTAAGCAGCCATTTTATAAAGATTGGTCACAAACCTTAAAATTTTCTAAAGAATGGATCCAAAAAGCGCTCATACATGGAAAAAGTTTATCTATAGGGAAAGGTACCGGACCTGTACATCATTTTCATGAGTGGTGGTAATGAAGTATCATAGAAATGCAACCTTAATCTAGAAAAATTATCCCAGATATTAACCTTATCCGTAGTTAATATATTTAGCTATCTTCTCTATTATGATCCACCTCGCTGACAATATTTATTATAAATTCTCGATGCCTTTATCTTCTCGAAATCTTAACGTCACAACGCACTATTTATACTTTAGTTTTTCAACGATAGTTAACTCATAATACCACCCTTCAGATTAGGTAATGATTTTTATGATTAGCTAAGATTATTGCAGGATAGAGATAAACAAGTTTGCTCAGTACCTTTAATAATAAATATTAACTAAAAGTTATATTTTAATTTTTATTAAATACTTGTGTTTTGATGGGTAAATCAGGCTTCTACACGTAAAAGTAATCTTAAAAAGATTTTTAGTAAGTCATTAGTAATGAATTCTTAATAATATTGAACTTTGTATTTCAACTTACTTTCTAGTTCCAATAACCGTAAAAAATAATTAGAAACCTAATGTTTACATGATAAAATTATTTACTTTTAATAATAGATTATAGAAAAAATATTTTTAATCAGATAATACATTACGTTATTAGATATGTATAAAAAGGATAATACAGAACCTATTACAATAGGTGAATCGATCATCTTTGTATGTTTGTCGAAAACAATACTTAAAGTACTGAAAATTATGTTAATTTTCTAATTCTTTAAACTGAATAATAATTAAAATCTGAGGTATATTTAAAAGATATATTTATACAATTAACTTTTAGAAAGTAAGCTACTCAAGTATCCTAAAAAGAACAATATAACTATATGTTGCGTTTTACGTACATAATATTCACGCATAAAGACAATGTGATAACTAGTAATTTTAACATTCTATAGAATATATAAAAATATTCTATAGAAGAAAGTAACTGATTATCAAAAATCCACGGATATTGCTGAAGAATAAATGTTTTGAAATACACAACTTTTTGTAATATATTAGTATAGAATATCGTTCTATCTGATATTTTCGAGATCGGGAAGGGTTATGATTAATAAACTGCAGTAAATTATTCTTGCAAAAACTAAATTATTTAAAAATTTTTTAAAAAATCTTCATGTTAAAGTAACATTGCACTCTCTAAATGGTATTTAATATAATTACTGGGACTATTAGATATAGTCTCAAACTTTTTCAAGAAAAAATTATTGCAGACCCGCATAATGTCCTACAGGGTCTCTGCATCACTTATATCTATCATAAGGTCATAAGGTGTCAAGCTATTCATTAGCTATCACACTACTATAATAATAAAATTATTATAGTATAAACCACATAAGCGAAGTATATTTATCAAGAATCCATATTTTTGGTAGAAAAACAATTTAATATTTTCTGCATGGTGACTAAAATACCAGAATAACATGTGTGCTGAAAAGCACTAATCTGATCATTTAATGTGTTTATTTAGCATCATAGTTATAGTGATATGAATAAGTAGATAGTTGTAATAAGATTACTAAAACATTTAATGATTAGGAATAACATATTCAGTAATATTACTTCATATAGAGATAGAATTACGAAAATATCTTTATAGATAAAAACAGCTATACATGATACATATCCTATACTATATATTATAGAATCAATCCTGTAATAGTAGCCGATAAGAGACTAACTAGAGTAGCAGTATACAACAACTTCCAACCAAAACAAGATACTATATTACCTTGTTTTTCATTCAAGCTTTTAATAGAACCTGTAATAATACCAATAGATGAAAAATTAGCAAATGATACTAAAAAAACTGACAAGATCCCTTCTGTATGAGTAGATAATGTTTTAACAATTTTTTGTAAATCAATCATAGCTATAAATTCATTAGAAACTAGTTTGGTCGCCATAATACTTCCTACACATAATGCTTCATTACTTGGGACACCAATAATCCAAGCTAGCGGGAAAAACGCATAGCCTAGAATACTTTGAAAACTAATCCCAAACAGGAACTCACATAAAGCATTAACACCAGAGATTAATGCGATAAAACCAATTAGCATTGCTGCGACAATCACTATAACCTTAAATCCGGCTAAAATGTACTCACTGAGCATTTCAAAGAAGCTAAGTCTTATATGACTATTATTTAAATTGAGGTCTTCTGTACTATGAATACGGTAAGGATTAATTAATAATAAAATTATAAAAGTACTGAACATATTAAGCACTAATGCTGTTACCACATACTTAGGCTGCAATAGAGTCATATATGCCCCAACAATAGAGATAGATACCGTAGACATAGCAGTTGTAGCCATTGTATATATTCGACGCTCTGAAATTTGACCAAGAATATCCTTATACATAATAAAATTTTCTGACTGACCAAGCATCAGTGAGCTAATTGCATTAAAAGATTCTAGTTTACCCATACCATTAATTTTTGATAATACAGTGCCAATTAAACGAATGAGGACTGGCAATATACGAAAATATTGAAGAATACCAATAAGTGCAGAAATAAATACGATCGGACACAAAACGTCAAGCCAAAAAAATGCCAATCCCTTATCACTCATATTTCCGAAGACAAAATTAGTTCCATGTGCTGCATATTTCAGTAATTTTTCGAAAAAAATTGAAAATCCTGTAATAAAATTTAAACCTGATGTTGCATGAAGAAAAAACCATCCAAGAATCATCTCCATTACTAGTAATTGTATAACGTACCGAATGCGTATCTCTTTATAATTATGGCTTGCTAGCAAGGCCAGTAAGAGAATGATGATCAATCCTAAAAAAAAGTGAAGAATTCGGGACATGTATGTGTTCTACCTTAACGGATATATTGATGACATTTTCTATATTAATTATAATGAACTAACATTCCAGAATTCATCTAAAATGATCTATTGATTTCATATAGTTAAGAGTAGGAAAAGTTTTCTGGTTGATCTAATGATGTAGAAATAGCATTAATAAGTATTGTAAGAGCTTTTGAAGAAATAATATATGGCGGTATTAAATAAATAAGATTACCAAAAGGTCTAATCCATACACCGTGCTCTACAAACCAATGTTGTAGTTGTGCTATATTGACTGTTTGCATAATTTCCACTACTCCAATAGCGCCAAGAACCCGAACATCAAAAACCCTTGGATGGTTAATTAAAGGTAATAACTCCTTATTCAGCTGAGAGGCAATTGCTTCGACTCTTTGACGCCAACTTTCATCTTCAAGCAATGATAAACTAGCATTAGCAGCAGCACATGCTAATGGATTCGCCATAAACGTTGGACCGTGCATAAAACAACCTACTGCGCTATCACTAATGGCTTCTGCTATGCGACGGATGGTAAGTGTGGCAGAAAGAGTCATCATTCCTCCTGTTAAGGCCTTACCAAGACACAAAATATCTGGCTTAATGTCAGCGTGATGGCATGCCAGCCATTTTCCAGTGCGTCCAAAGCCAGTTGCTATTTCATCTGCAATTAATAAGATACCATATTGATCACATAAAGCTCGCGCTACACGAAGATATTCAGGATGATAAAAACGCATTCCACCAGCCCCTTGGACAATTGGTTCCATAATAACTGCCGCTATCGTTTGATGATGATTAGAAAATAGTGCAGAAAAGGACGCCTCATCGCCCGGCTCCCATGATTCTCTAAAGCTACGCTTTGGTGCCTCAATAAAGCGATTAGATGGAAGGTAGCTATGATATATGCTATGCATGGAGGTTTCAGGGTCACAGACTGCCATTGCACCGCATGTATCGCCGTGATAACCATGACGTAAAGCGAGAAATTCATGACGCGGATAACCGCTGGCCTGCCAATACTGTAGCGCCATTTTAATAGCTACTTCTATAGCTACTGATCCAGAATCCGCTAAAAAAACACACTCTAATCCAGAGGGCATTAATGTTACTAATCGACGACATAATTCTACCGCGGGGGGATGTGTAATACCACCGAACATAACATGTGACATACGACTTATTTGATTCTTCATCGCCTGATTAATCACTGGATGATTATACCCATGAATTGCCCCCCACCATGAAGACATGCCATCTACTAATCGACGACCATCTTTCAGAGTTAATTCATAACCATCAGCAGAAACAACCAGATAAGTAGGTAATGGACGAGTCATGGATGTATAAGGATGCCAAATATGTCGCTTATCAAAATCGAGGTCATCAGGCTGCATGAATATGTCCTATCGAATATAGGTAATTAGTATGCATTGAAGGATCCTATCAAATAAAATTGAAATACATTGTAGACAGTGTAGCGACAAACTCTATACTTACAACTATCTATTCCCTTACATATTATCTGGGTAACTATTATGCCAACTTTTCAACCCTGGACCTTAAAGAAAGCTAGAGCGCTGTTTGATAAACCTTTTCTTGATTTACTCTTTAATGCCCAGGAAGTACATCGAAAATATTTTAAACCTGGTGAGATTCAAGTTAGCACACTCCTATCTATTAAAACAGGATCCTGTCCAGAGGATTGCAAGTATTGTCCGCAAAGTGCTCGACATAGCGCTGATATAGATAGCGAACAGCTGATACAAGTAGAGCAAGTGCTTGATGCTGCCCGTAAGGCACGCGATTCTGGTTCAACACGTTTTTGCATGGGGGCGGCTTGGAAAAATCCATATGATCGTGATCTTCCTGTGCTTGAAAAAATGATACAGGGCGTAAAAGCAATAGGACTGGAAACATGCATGACATTAGGAATGCTGAATGATCGACAAGCAAATCGTCTAGCGGAAGCTGGTTTGGATTTCTATAACCATAACTTGGATACCTCTCCAGAATTTTATTCTAACATAGTAACTACTAGAAGTTACCAAGATAGGCTAGACACACTCAGTGCAATTCGCAAAGCAGGTATAAAAGTGTGCTCTGGGGGGATTGTTGGTCTAGGTGAAACTATTGATGACCGCGCAGGGTTGCTAGTTCAGTTAGCTAATTTGCCGGAACCACCAGAAAGTGTTCCAATTAATATGTTAGTAAAGGTACCTGGGACACCTCTCTCTAACATTGAAGAAGTAGAACCATTTGATTTTATCCGAACTATTGCAGTAGCACGTATCATGATGCCACGATCTTATGTTCGTCTATCCGCTGGGCGAGAAAAAATGAATGATCAAACACAGGCACTATGTTTTATGGCTGGCACTAATTCTGTTTTTTATGGTTGTAAGTTGCTTACAACACCTAACCCTGAAGAAGATCGTGATATCTCTCTTTTTAATAAGTTAGGTCTTACTATTGAATGTGTATCTACTGCTAGAAGCGATGCTGAAGATATAAATGAACTTACCAAGAAGATAGTACCTTTTAATACCACACAGTACTATAATGCTGCAGATTAATATGCTTGGACTTTCTATCGAATAAAGAGGTGCAATTTATAATTGCTTCCTATAATAAATCAATATATTAATGTCAGGTAAAACCAATACTTCAAGATTTTTCATATTTTTAAGATGATAAAATATTATGTAAATATCTAGAAATACTTATCTATAAAGATAGATAATCTTTAGATTTTAAAATAGGACGATTTATTATATTATATAGGATATATAATTATTTTTATGGAGTAGTTAATAACTTATGCCATGCACTAAAAGAAAAACTATGATAGTTACTTTTTATGCAAGAAGTAGATTGTAAATGTCTACCAGTGGATTATTTTTAGACACTACGAAATAGATATACAATATATTCAATGCTGTAGATCTATTGTTATAATCACAAGATTAAGCTAATTTCTTAAATTTTTACTCTATTATTGAATATTTTAGAATATACCAATAATGTATATCAGATTTTGATATACATGCAGTAGAAGAAGACTTATATATCATAATATGCTATTAATTTTAATTACATACTATCTCTATACTCTTAACAAAGATAATAGTAAAAATATTATCTAATGCTTGATTACTGAAGTATTTTAATGTACTATAATTTTGAATACGTACACTAACGATTCGCAAAACCCTGATAGTGAAGTCTGCCAAGATAATTACCCTATCAGGGTTTTTGCTTTCTATAAGAAAGAATGAAATATTCTGTTTTTCTTTTTTTCTTGCAAAGACACCTTTAGTAAGGGTTAGAAAGTAAAAACACGTATATCAATATGTTTTATAGGATTGCGTAACCTAAAAATAGAAAACATACACTTACTTTAATCTTTTTCTTACTATATACTTAAGTTAATCTCTTGCTCAGTAAAAATTATATAAGATTATCTGATATCAGAATGATAGAATGATGACATTATCAGGAAGTTTACTAATTTATCTAATGAAGATTAGTTCAGATATATATATTTTACGGAGATAGTATCTAATAGTATAATGGCGCGCTCTCTATTACATCTTCATCCTTCAAGTGTTTTGTGTCATAAATTAAATAAAAATAGTGCATAATGATACATCATCATATATCTATGCATATTATCTGCATATGAATACTTTCGAATAAAGTAAACTATTATCTAATTACAAATTACACTAAATATTTTATCATATTTTTATGTGATATGTGTACTAGTGAAACTTGTTAAAATTAGCAGGTTCTTTTACTTTTATAATTTACATATATTTTTTCTTTTTATATGTAATTGTATATGAGGTATGTATCTTTATGTTTATCAGTCAACATGAGTCAATACTCGTAAATAAGGTTAAATATAAGTGTAATAAATATTACACGCATTAATCATACATTAGCAGATTTTAGCGTGGTAATCTTTATTACATTAAAACATTTTACGAATTTTTATACCTTCGATAATATTAAAAATTTTTTAGTTAACATCAAAAATATTATTTTTTTTAAATAATCAAAAAAATGTATTTCTATATTTAGATTTTTAAATAATATAGATACTACTTTTAGTATTAGATACTATCTTTTAGTGTTTTTATAAAATTTTTTATCTTAACTATATCTTATATCTACAAATTTTTAATTATGTAATCAATATTACATAACTTGATTAATATTTAGAACATTTAGTATTTAAACTACATAAAGAAATAGAGATAATAGCTTATTTAATCTAATTTTAAAAAATTTATAAAAAGAAAATGAAATTATTTAGATATTTACAACGTATCAGTAAAGTAAATATAATTAGGTTTTAAATACTATTTTTGTTAAAATGTTCTATATACATCACTATACGTAAATAATAAGACAATATTACATCGTGATAATTTTTAAAAAAATTATGATAGTTTTGATGTAATCACTATAAATAAAATAAAATAGATGGTTTTTTGAAAAAAATTAAAATGAATAGTGTTTGATTTTTTTTAATAATTCTTTAATAGATCAGTTTTACCATTCATTAGAATTTTAAAAAAGAGCACTCTTAACTATAATGTTTTTTCTGATTTTAATTGAATTTATGTTTATATTTTTAGATTGTTTTATTAAGCAGTATTTAGCCAATAGTGTTTAATAGGATTAAAATCCTTATTAAACTCATACACTAATGGAATAGCAGTTGGTATATTAAGTTTAGGAATTTCCTCTTCGGAAATATTGTCTAGATATGTTATTAATGCACGAAGAGAGTTTCCATGTGCAGAAATAATAATTTTTTTACCATTCTTTATCTGTGGAAGAATTGTTTTATTCCAGTAAGGTAGTACTCGATTCATGGTCATTTTTAAGCTTTCAGTAACAGGAAGTTGTTCGTTCGTTAATAAAGAATAACGCGGATCATGACCAGGAAAACGTTTGTCAATACGATCAAGAGCAGGTGGAACAGAAGTTAGGCTACGACGCCATTTCTGAACCTGTATATCACCATATGTTATAGCGATTTTAGTTTTATCCATACCTTGCAGAGCACCATAATGACGTTCATTTAAACACCATGTTTTCTCTATTGGCAGCCATGCTTGATCTATTTCATCTAGCACAAACCATATAGTGTGAATAGCACGTTTTAAAAGTGAGGTGTAAGCCAGATCAAAAGTAAAGCCCTTGCTTTTTAGCAATTTACCTGCATCTTTTACTTCTTTCTGGCCTTTTTCTGTTAAGTCTATATCATGCCATCCTGTAAAACGATTTTGCTTGTTCCACTGGCTTTCTCCATGACGTATTAAGACTAATTTACTAATAGACATAAACAGATATTCCTTTTTAGATTTTTATTTTAAATAGTGCTTTAAAGACTAATATTAATAGTCTATATATAGACTATTAATATTAGTCTTTAGTTTATTGTCACATAAAGTTTTTGTAAAAAATAAAATACTAATATTGTACATTAAGGAGTTATACAGGTAATTTTTTTTCTAAAAATAGAAAATTTGATATATGTATCACTATATAGATAAAAATTATTAGCAAATAGTAATAGCTGATACGTATTTTAAAAATCATAATATAAAAGAACTAATTAATATATTTTATGCTTTTAGTAATCATCTATAATTTTATACTATCAATTTTATTTTAGTAAAAATTAATGCAATCTACTGAGAAAGTTTTTATATTAATGATATCTATTAATATACCATTAACTCTCTAAAAAAGATATGTTAGACCGAATCCCAGCTTTTTTGAAAGCTACTAAAAATGTTTGTTTGATTAAGAAAATAGAATATTTAAAATACAAAAGTTATGATATAACTTTAGAAGATTGAATAAAAGCAGAAAATTTTGGAGAGACCCAAGTAGTAAATTTATCGCCATTCTGAGAAATTAAGTATACTGCTTTTTTATATTTTTGCGCTAATTCTTTAGCTTTGTCTACATCTAATATGAGAAGGCCGCTATCCCAGCAATCTGCTTCAAATGCAGTACTGGCAATAACAGAAACTGATACAAGAGTGTTTTGTGTAGGCCGTCCAGTAACTGGATTAATTAAATGTGAAAATCGTTGTCCATTTATTTCATAATAATTACGATAGGTTCCAGCAGTGCTGACAGCACATTTATTTAATGTAATAATATCTTGCACAGAATTTTCTAAATCTGTTGGTTTTTGTATACCAACTTTCCAATTTTTATACTTACTTTTTTGACCATGAGCGCGAACGGCGCCACCGACTGAAACAAGGTAGTTTTTAATTCCTTTGTCTTCCATAAATTGTGCTAAATGATCAGTTGCAAAACCTTCTCCTACACTAGAGAGATCTATAGAGATCTCTGGTAAATCCTTATACAAATAAGATTGATTAGAAATATTTATCACTTTTAAATGGTGAGCACCCGTTAAAGCGCGAGCTGTATTAATTTGTGACTCTGTTGGAAGGTGAATCAGAAATCCTTTAGGTCCAAAACCCCATAAATTTACAAGGGAGCCAATTGTAATATCCATCGCTCCATTCATTTGATAACCGATACGTAACGCTTGAGTGATAATGTCTGCTATTTCTCTCGTTACAAGTTGTGGGTTTATACCACGATATTTATTAAATTTTGAGATTATTGAGTCATTTTTCCATGTAGATAATTGATCGTTATCTTTATCAAGAATGTGTTGTATAGTACATTTTAGGGTGTGTTTGTCTATTGAGTTCACTCCTGAAACACTAACCTTCCAGTTTGTTCCCATGGTATGGCCTGTTAATACTATCTTTTCATTATATAAAAGATTTTGAGAATTAGCAGAAGGGATCTGTAAAAATATTAGGATACAGCCTATAAAACATTGCCATATCTTATTCATGAATAATCGCAACCTTGGTAGCTATGGGTAAGATATTAAAATTATTTAAATTGTTTGTGCATATTAATTAAATAAATATTTAATACAGGCATATATAATTAATCAACATTTTTTAAAATACTTTTAACATAAAATTCACTCCTTATGAAATTTTTGCTTTAATTGTAAAAATTGTTCTTTTTAAGGTAATATTAATCATCGTAAATTTTTTTACTCTGGTCATTATAGCAATTTTAAATAAAGTCTTACTACGCTTATATTTTTAGATATATGAAATTTACCAAAAAAAGAGATTTTTTAGATATATGGTAGCAATCTTATTGCTAAGCTATAGCTTTTAATTTATAAACTATTTTTACGTTTATTCTTATATTCATATACATTGAAAATTTTTTAATTAATCATGAAATTATCTACTTAAATCACACAAAGTTTAATCAGTAGTTTTAAATTTTTTCTATAATTATTTTAGTATCAAGGGTATAAAAACTTTATAATATTTCTGAAAAAGCCATTAATTGTAAACAATATATAAAATACAACTTTCTGTTAAAATAAAGACCTTGAAAAAATACTAATGACACCCATAATAATATTATAAGAATTATTTCATCTTAAATTCTAAACTTTATATGTATTATAGGAGAATACTATGACTTATCGCTCATTCTCTCTTATTCCGGCATGGAGTAATCATCTTTTATCTGATCGTTTTGCACAAATGGATAATCTTTTTAGCCGTATTACAGGTGAATCTCCTGTAACAGATACACCTGTTTATAATTTAATTCAAAAAGACAAAGAATATTATGAAATGACGCTAAGTGTGCCTGGTTATACACAAGATGAATTAGATATATCAGTACTCAACAATCAATTAACCCTTAAAGGCATACCAAAACCTGAAAAATCAGGTGCTACTACAGATGAAAAAGAAGTCACATGGTTCCATCAGGGTTTCAAGAAAAAAGAATTCTCTCTTAGCTTTAATTTAGAAAATAGAATTAATATTCAAGAAGCTATTCTGGATCATGGATTATTAAAACTAAAATTTACCTATGATATCCCAGAACAAGAAAAACCAAAAAAAATTAAAATCTCTATAGACGCTGCAAAACCTAAGATAATAGAGCATCAAGGAAATTAATTATAAGGTCTTTATCAAGAATTAAAATTAGTTTAATATTAACCTGTTATAGTAAATATATTTGCGCTTTAGGTATGGATTTTAAAAATTCTTAGTTTAGTTTAATTTAGTTTAGTAGAAATACATAAAAAAATTTTTATTTTAATTATTTCTATATCACAATATATTTTTATATTATTTTTACTATAGCGGTTATAAATGGTATTTTTCATGTCAAATAGATACTAGAAGCGAGAAGGTTTCTTATAATTCGATCTTGACTGGAATGATTGATAAATATTTCAACAATTAAATATTCTTAAATATTATAGCTAAAAGTTTTTAAATACTTGCTTAGTATTTTATATAGAGATATTATAATTATACTTTTTGAGTACACATTTGCGATTCGCAAAACCCTGATAGTGAAGTCTGCCAAGATCATCACCTCTATCAGGGTTTTTGCATTTATACATTTTAAATGTTCTCTATGAGGTGCTTGTTGTTTCTAAATTCTTTAGAAAACAAATTGAATTATATTATTTTTATTTCTCTAATATTGAAGAGTGATCTAAATATTAACATTATAGATTGACTAATCTTTCATTATATATAGTATATAACACAAAAAATTTATAATCTTTTAGTAGAAAATTCATGTACCAGTTATGATTATAACTACTTATTTCACAAAAATATGAATATATATTTAGTGTTAATAATAAATATTATCTTTTAGATGGTAATTAATTCTAATTTTTTTATTGTAAAATCATACAAATGCAACCACTTTAATAATAAAGTGTAATACATGTTATTATGAATATAGAATATATTAATGTAATATATTTGATATATTATTGATTGTAATAGGTTTGATCTTACTGAATGAAATAAAGTAATTATTCATATATGATGTCTTTTATTATTCTAATAATTTTTAATAAAAATTTAATAATTTATTTTTTTAATATATATATAGGTCACAAAATAGATATTTAATATCTTTTAATACTACAATTAAATTAAAATGATTAACGAATATTTTATATTTAAATTTTAGACATTTGTTTTAGTAGGAAATATAATTTTCAAATTATTAGATATAAATATATAAAAAATTTTTTTAAAAATTTTTTTATAAAAGATATACATAAAATACTTACATTTTTAGTTTTAGATTAATTTTAATAATTGTTTATTTTTAATAATTATATGGAGTAATTATATTACTACAAAAAATCTATAAATTATTTACTAGTAGCTAGTATATTACAATAAAATATCTATTTCTTTAATAATAGTTATTAACAATAATAGATGAGAATATTTATTCTAATTTTATATGTAATGTTAATAAATGATATAATTTATAGTTTTGATTTTATTTTTAATTTTTTAAATAAATTTAAAAAAAAATTTTATATTTTAAATTATAATTAAAATTAATAGGTTGGCTTTATATAGAAAGATTCTTGCCATAAACGATTAAATTCTATCATATATTTTTCGGAAATTTTTGGACAATTACGCAAGTAAATTACATTTTCAGCATTACGCTCTACTGCACTCTGTGTATAGTTAAAAGACCCAGTTTCAACTGAATGTCCATCAATAATAATAAACTTGTTATGCATAATAGCATATTTTTCATTTAATTTTACTGTAATATGATGATTAGTTAGATAGGTTACAGCAGTATATCTACTGCTATTTGATTTCTTGTCGGCTACTACACGTACATTTATACCTCGATTCTGTGCATCAACTAAAGCTAGTGCAATAGATTTACTAGTAAAAGAGTAAGCAGCAATATCAATTGACTTGTGTGCTTCTGAAATAGCTAATAAAATAATTTCTTTCGCTGTTTGTCCAGGCGAAAACCCAACCACTATATCCTGCATGTTAGTACTTGCCATAATTGTAGGTAATGGTGTTACAATAAAAAAGCAGGGGGTTATTAAAAATAATAATTTTGCTAATTTTTTTATTTTCATAATTAAAACCTTTTATTACTAATAATAGATATTATTGTATTTTTCTGGTTAATTTTTATAGTTTATAAAATTATTTAGTTTCTTAAATTAAAATGCATAAAAATTTTATAAAATAGTTATATTTTTATTTATTTCCGTGATCGAAATCATATTTAATAAATTTTTTTATTTATTTGTTTAATTTAAAATTTAGGTGTTAATTATAATTTTTATTATTTTTAATCAGTGTAATAACTTTATTTATTGTGATCACTTCATCTATTTTTATTAAATTTTATCTATATTTTTAAATAAATTTATTAATTATATAAATTTTTCTGTCCATTCTATTAATTAATATAATTAATAATTAAATAATGAATATTAAAATTAGGATTTATTTTATATTTTTATTTAAAAATTAATGAATCATATTAATTTCCTAACAGGATATTTGTAGAGCTATTGTATAAATTTTAGAAACATTACTTCTATCGCAAGATTTATTTATTAGATTTATGAATGGGTGTAGATCATTTTTTAAAAATGATCTACACCCATTCATAAATCTATTATTCTTAGTAAGTTTATAATATTTATTTTATTTATTTTTAAAATTCAAATACTATAATAGTATAGTGCTAATTAATTTTGTTAAAATAAAATAATTATATATTGCGCATATATTATAAATAATTAGATATTAGTATTTATAAATAATATTTAGTTCTATAACTAATATTTAGTTCTATAACTAATATTTAGTATATTACTAATAAATATATACGTAATTATCTTACTGACTTATTTTAGTATAAACTGATTTTTTTATATAAAATTTTTTATATACAAAATTTTATCTTTTTATCTAATATTAATAAATATTTTTAGATATATATCTAAACATAATGTTAAATTTATAATAGCAAGTCAGGTAAATAGTTTTTTAGATATAAAAATACCCAGAATTTAAAGATATTATTAATTTATTATTAATAATATTAGTTTTATTTAATTTATAATATAAATTATGAAAATTTCATTTTATTAATTGAATTATAAATAATTTTATTAATATTTTATTATTTTTATGTTTTGATTCTAGAATTGTTATTTTATTTTAATAAAATATTTGTGATTTATTTTATAATATATCATCTAACACAGAAGAATAATTCTTATTTTAAAAATTTATTTTTAAAAAATTTGAGATTTTACTAATTTTTTATATTAAAGAATAAAACTTTTAAAATGAAAAATCATATAAAGTAAAATAAAGATATTTTAGGTTAAAATTATAGGAATTAATATGAATTTTAATAATAATTTTTTATCAGTTCCACATCGTCTTGGTTTATATCCGGTAGTTGATTCTTTATTATGGTTAAGGAGAATGCTAGAGTTTGGTGTAACGACTGTTCAGCTACGCTTAAAAGATAAACCGCCAGAACAATTATCTTCAGATATAAAAAATGCAATATTTTTAGGTAAGCAATATCAAGCTCGAGTATTTATTAATGATCATTGGCAGTTAGCTATTCGTTATGGAGCTTATGGTGTGCATCTAGGTCAAGAAGATATGGATAAAGCTAATGCTAGTACTATTTGTCGTTTTGGTTTACGTATTGGGCTATCTACTCATAATGAGACAGAGTTACTACGCGCATTAAATTGGGGTCCTTCCTATATAGCTCTTGGGCATATATTTCCTACTACTACTAAGAAAATGTCATCGCAACCACAAGGATTATCAAAATTAAAAGATATGGTGAGTAAACTAACAGATATACCAACTGTAGCTATTGGTGGCATTACTCTTGATCGGGTAGATGAAGTGTTAGCCTGTGGTGTTGGAAGTATAGCAGTTGTTAGTGCTATTACTTGTGCAACAGATTGGCGTCAAGCTACAGCTAGTTTAAAACTAAAAATTGAAGGTCGTGAACATTAGATGGATCTTTTATATTAATAAATATCAAAATGCAAGAATATAAATAATTTTAATAGATTTTAAATGTATTTTTAAAACATACTAATTGTTATTAAAATTTAATATTACTAATAGTCTATTAAAAGTTATAAGTTGATCGGTGACAGATGAATCTATGCGATATAATGCAAGTTTTATTGTGTTGTTAAAATTATTATTTACTGCATATTATCAGAGAATATTTAAATTATTATATATAATATAAATATTGCATTTTTAAATAAAATTTAGTCATTAAAGATAATTTGTTTTAAAAAAGTTAAATTTTCAATAAAAATATTATATATATAAATTTTTTATATATATTTTTTGTATTAGGTAAAACCTACAGTAAAACCTACAGTATGTTATCAAAAAATTTTTTATTTATCTTAATTTTATTTTTAAA